>NZ_LNRB01000050.1:0-2873 GCF_001557945.1 Vibrio sp. CUB2
CACCAACTTACCTTTATATACAGTTTAAAATTCAGGATATGGAAGCTTTCAATGAGTATGCTGAGCGTGTTTCTGAAACCACTCAAATCTATGGTGGTCAGACGATTGCGATCAACAAATCACCAACGACATTACATGGCGATGTGGGGGCAGATGTTTGTGTCATTCAACACTGGCCATCTTTGGAAGCGGCACAAGCGTGGCATGACTCTCCTGAATACGCACCACTGAAAAAACTGCGTGACGAAAAAGCGATGAGAGATCTGAAAATTATCCCTGTACCTGCTGTTTAAATAAGCAAGTAGAGCAAATAGACAGCGCTAATATTGATATTATATTAAATTTATAATGAATTAATGGTTGGTATTTTTTCAGAAAATATTAGCGTTCGTTTATTTATTAATCTCTAATTATTCACATCATCATTCTTGGAAACTGAGTCACAAAATAATCAATTATATTTAATGTTTATAAATGGTGTTTTTTATTAAACTATTTGCTCTAATTTTATGCTGAATTTCTTTTGCGATAATGATTTAAGTGATTGTAAATATTGTTATTTGTTAGTTTTTTGTCAGTATGTTCTGAAATTGTCGTTTTATTTAAAATTGTGATGTTTGTTCATATCGATAATCTTCGAACTTTCATTAATAGAACTTACGTGTATTATTTTTTACTGTTTCCTGATTAAAACTATAAACAGGCAATAAGTAACAGCGGTTATAAAATATCGGTTGAAGCTATTTTGTACAATAAACGGTAGAGAGTAAAAAAGTGAAAGCAAATAAAAACATGTTAAAAGCAGTAGTGGGTATGGCAATGTTATCTGGCCTACCTACAGCGGCACATGCGCACGGTTGGTCAGAGTTTCCGAGCGCTCGTCAAAACACCTGTTATGAACAAGGCGGCATTTGGTCTGGAAACCCACCAAACGCAGCTTGTGCTCAAGCAAAAGATATTTCTGGAACATATCCTTTTGTTCAGCGTAGTGAATACGCTAAGAACATTACGGATTTCAACAACATGGCGGCTGTAAAAGCAGCCATCCCTGATGGCACATTGTGTTACGCAAATGACCCTCAGAAACAGGGTATGGGTGCGCCACATACAGCTTGGACGCGTACAGAGCTTAACACTGGCGCATTTGAGTTTGTGTTTAACGCGACAGCGCCTCACAACCCATCATTCTGGGAATTTTACCTAACCAAGCCAAATGCAGATCTTAGTAAAGCACTGGCATGGAGCGACTTAGAGTTGATCCAAACGGAAGGCAATATACCGGTAAGCGGTGGTAAGTACCGCATGAACGTGACAATTCCTTCAGATCGTTCTGGTGATGCGATTCTTTTTGTTCGCTGGCAGCGTGATGATGCTGCGGGTGAAGGCTTCTACAACTGTTCTGACATCACTATTGTGGGCGGTGAAACGCCTCCACCAGAGCCAACGCCTCAACCAGATCTAGTGAAAGGTGACCTATACATTCCTGTTGATTTTGTCGACCCAGATCTAGGCGATACAGTTAAATACGACATCATCAACAAGTATGGTGAAGTGGCACGTAGCTTTGATATTGAAGTGAATGCATCAAACATCAAGGATTGGGAACGTCTACTGGCTTCTGAAATCAACGGTTGGCACGCAGAGTTCAAAGATGGCGCAGTCTTCATCGGTGATTGGCATGAAGAAATGTCACACTACATGTACTTCCAGAACGATCCTTCACGTAACTTCTTTAACTCGAAAGATGCTCGTGCATCAGGCCAAATTTCGGTTATCGATGGTGACGAAGGTGGTGTGGAGCCGCTAACAGGCGATATCTACGAGCTGGTTAAGAGTGACAAGGTTGTAAATGCTGGCGATAAAGTGGTTATTGCAGCTAGCGAAGCCGCGAACCTGACCCAAACTCAAGGCTCAGCAGTGACTATCCAAAACAATGGCACGGCGTCTATCGTTGTTGATACAACAGCAATCACACAAAACGAAACACTTTCGTTTGTTGCGAATGCAGTGAACAGCGAGCGCGCAGAAACCTTCACATTTGAAGTCATTGCGCAAGATAACGGTGTCGATCCTGAGCCAACTCCTGATCCAGAACCAACGCCAGATCCAAGTGATGATGCGTGGGATGCCGCAAAATCTTACCTAGGTGGTGAAGTAGTATCTTATGCTGACCAAAACTGGAAAGCTCAGTGGTGGATTCAAGGTGGTGACAATCCACAAGCGACATACCAAAAAGACCAATGGGGCGTTTGGCGTCCAGCGAACTAGTCTCAACAGTTAGTTTAGAATCTTAGGCCAAATGGAGTTGGCTCTGGCAAGCATCAAAGCCATCGTTCTTTTTGATAGAGCGATGGCTTTTTCATAGGTATCTCATATTGGGTTTGAGTCATAGATAAGTCACATTTCTCAATGGGCAAGTTAAAAAAAGTGTCGTGTTAACATGCTTATTTTTATCACATTATATTGGTTAGTATCTGCGTTGAGCGTTAACAATACCTCCTATAGTTTGACCTCACCTAATAATGACTATAATGCGAAATTAGTGCTTGAAGCCCCATGGAAGTGAGGGCTTTTTTTTTTTTTGCATTTAGGCTAGGCAAACATTTCAAAACGCATCTTCAGACTGCCTCTTTTTCACTAAACGAAGCCAGTATTATCTGACTCGTTAACAGCGCTGCATGTCGCTTTTAACTTTCACCATTCTATATCGTGGATAGTACATTTGTGCATCAATGCTTCGTATGCAGGCCCGCTTCTTGATATGAGAGGCGGGCTTTTTTCATTTTTACGCCAAGGGAGAGATAAAGCCTTCAGGTTTTAAAGCAACCAGCGAGCAGTCGATTGATTGCAGGACATTCTCTGCGGTATTGCCA
>NZ_LNRB01000051.1:0-2854 GCF_001557945.1 Vibrio sp. CUB2
CAAGCGAGTCGCTCAACGTAAGAATGAGCAAAATCATGACCCGCTCTGACTTACCTTTTAAGACGATAACTGCGGATAACGGCACTGAATTTCATGGTTATGCACAACTAGAAAAACATCATAACTGCCTGTTTTACTTTGCAAATCCATACCACTCATGGGAGCGAGGGACTAATGAAAACACCAATGGCTTGATACGACAATACTTACCAAAACGAACTTCTATGTCACACGTGACACAGAAGCTCTGTAATGAAATTGCACACAAATTAAATACGCGCCCACGCAAAAGGCTTGGGTATAGGACACCAACGGAGTATATTCATGCGCATCTGTAGAAAGTGTCGCACTTCAAACTTGATACTAAGTTTTGGGCTTGTCAGGACCACTAGAAAGAGTCAACACACTATCAATAGCTTTTAAAATCAGATCGGGGTCCTTTTTACTCAATGCATTTTTTACTTTATTATTCCATTTCTTAAGGAATTTAAGCCTAGATTCAGTCTTTATCTTCGAATCAGGTCGAGTCAATCGAGTATTACATTCATCAACGATAACATATAGCTCATCGCTATCTTTCTTACCTAAACGAATCAACTCTTCTTTTTCTATTTTTATTAATTTCAACATCTTTAATCCTTGTATTGGGGAAACATAACGCCCAATTAAGGGGTGAACAACGCTACCACCCAGCCTAAACATTGTGCCATAAACACTAAATTTGAAGTATTAGCAAAAATGCCAAGCGTTGTGAATCCCTCTTAAATTGCTTGTTAAGTTCCGGTCTACAAGCTATGTGCCATATACTCAATAGGTAGTGAAAACTTCTCTTTTATTCGAGCTAAGTATTCGACATCCGAATTTTTTAGTTCATGGGGAGATACAATAACTAACTTATCGATAGGAATATCGTCGTTATAAAATGCGTACTCCATTAACTGACCTAAGGCTTCTCGGATACAACTTTTTGCAGTACTCAACGTCTTGATTTCATACAGTGAATAGAGACTATCTTTCTTAACAACAAGGTCTATACGATTTCCAGAGCCGCAACTTTGTTCAGTGGCTACAAAGTCCGATCCATAGCGTTGAGATAGTTCTTCATACAATGCTGTTTGTAATTGATTGTGTAACAGAGAGACTTCTTTTTTGTAGTCACTATATGACCGCTTGGTTTTACTTTTTCCCTCAGTATGACCGGCAACAAACTTAAACCCTTTTGGGCTTTCCAAGTTCGGCTCTACTTTTTTGTTCTTCAAGTTGTAATAATTGGAAGTTACTGCAGGATCGTCAGCACTAAACTCCTGAGGTTCATCGAGCAAATTTAGGTCTTCGGGTTTATACCTCACGACAGAAAAGATGTCAGCAGTAACAAAATTTTTGAATTCTTCAATGTTAGCCCCAACTGAATTTAGTTGAGAAAGCATCTCTTTGTACCAACCATTTTTCTTGTATTGTTTGTATACTCTTTCTGACTCTTCAGCGGAGACCACCTCTAGGTTTTTTATTTCGCCTAGCCACCATCGTTGTTTCGTATCGCTATTTATTGAATATAAAGAAACATCGAAGACTTGATCTAAATATGTATCTCTGTGCTTTCCAATTGCTTGGATATACCCGTAATGATAACCATCAATGATTTTGGTCGTATCTAGTAACCATTCCTCGTGACCATATCCATTCTGATACTCATAAGAGTCTTTGTTGCTACTTTTACCTGGACGACCAGATGGAGTTACCCAACCATTGCTATTCCAGCAAATTCTAGCGATTTTCTTCATATTTTCTCCGAGGAACTTAACGCCCCCTTAAGTGGTGAGCAACGCAATACCAATGCTACCGCATAACACCTTAATCACTGAAATCAACGCATAGTGAAAATGCCACGCGTTGCGAATCCGCCTTGAAGCGCTTGTTATGTTCGAACTAAAAGTCCTTGAGCTTTGCATTTTTCAGATCATTTGGTAGATATTGAATCCAACGTTTCAATCCCGAAACTTGACCTGTCGTCAAAGTACAGTTAGCTAATAAATACCGCTTTAGCGAAGCTACGAACTCGACACCATCAGTTTTATCCTTAGCTCGAAGGTGGGCGGACGTTCTATCTAGAATGAACTTATAGGCATGACACGTAGATAGGTTTTTTAGAGAAAGCTTTTCATCAATATTCTTTGCAACATATGATTCTGTTCGAACAATATGTTTAACCGCAGACTCACTCAACTCACCAGTATCTCGATATGACTCGTAATGTCTCCTCAGGTTATCATGTGATATCACACGATTATTAAGTCTGAAGTCGTTCATTAGCTCTTGTCTTAACAGCAAGTAGGCTACTGCAATAGCTTTATCATTACCTTCTGAGGCTTTACCTCCGCCGCCACCTCCAGAAGTAGTGTTGGCAGTCAGTGATACAAGTGACTTAGTGAGATCTGGTACATCTTTTACGTTGTTGGTGCCATGTAGTTCAGCGCATTGCTTACCACCAAAATAGATGGTCCCATCTTTTGCTTGCATAAAATAAGCAGTACCAGATGACAACTTATGACCTTTAGCACAATAAGATTCTGTATTTTCATTTACAAAGTCTTTCTTTATTATTTTCATATGGTTACTCCTTTATTAGAGCTACGATATCATTCAATAAACCACATGTCCCCAATTTATCTACGGTAAAGAACATAACGCCCTGCTAAGGGGTGAGCAACGCAATACCTAAGCCGCTGCAAACCACCTTAATCACTAAATTCAACGCATAGTAAAAATGCCACGCGTTGCGAATCCCTCTTGAGCAGTTTGTTAGTCGCGAGGCACCGAGCGACAATTTTAAGCCGAACTAAACTTTGCGAACAAC
>NZ_LNRB01000052.1:0-2237 GCF_001557945.1 Vibrio sp. CUB2
CTAACAACTGCTCTATATTGCGACCAAATTTATCTGGAGCTTTACCAGATATGAAACGAGCAATTTCACTCATTTTAAATCCTGCTAATTGTAATTTTTATCTTTGCGCACTAACGCCCTGTTAAGGGGTGAGCAACGCAATACCGATGCCGCCGCAAACTACCTTAAACACTAAAACCAACGCATAGTAAAAATGCCACGCGTTGCGAATCACTCTTAAACAGTTTGTTATGTTCGTGCTGGCAGGTCACGCCTTGCTGCCTTAATTAACTTAGGAAGATACTCTTGTGTAATGTCACGCACCCTTATTGCGTGCCTAAACAAGTGATGTGATTGAGAGTTATCAAATGCCTGTTGAGCATCTTCGTATGCACTGAAATTTTCAGTTTGAAGGGATTTGTTCACAGACACTAGAAGATCATAGAACTCTTCGTTCATAACTAATCTTCCTGATACAGCTAACTTTTGAATGTCCCTCATAGACTCATCGACGTTAGAGTCTGGGCTACTTGTATATTCGCTGCAACGCTCAGAACGGACTTGCTCAGCCCAGTACGAAATATCTTCTAAAGCTACAATTACCCTACCATAGAGCTCTCTTTTCTCATCCCAAATTTTTTCTTTCTTAGAACGAGATAGCGTAAAGTGAGCACCAAACGCAGCCCCCAAAAAGCTACCAAATAGAGGTAATATGATTTGAATTACTTCTAGATCCATTTAGTTCTCCAAGAACATAACGCCCTGTTAAGGGGTGAGCAACGCAATACCAAAGCCGCCGCATACCACCTTAAACACTAAAACCAACGCATAGTGAAAATGCCACGCGTTGCGAATCACTCTTAAACAGTTTGTTATATTTGATATTCAAAATCCTCATCAGTTATCATGGACTGTCCAACTCCGCTTGATAGTATTGATGAAAATTTAGAGTATGACGTGAAGCTTTGGTCGATGGCTATTCCTTCGTGATCTTTATTGTTTGAGTCCGTAAAATTGTAAAATCTACCAATTATCAAGCCAGAGCTTGCGTAGAGTAATTCACCAGCAACTTTTATCACTTGATCTTTTTTATTCTTTATTTCACCTTCTGCACTTTTTATGTTTTCTTCAAAAGACAGATTCACTATTGAATCAAAATCTTGTTGAATCAAGCAATTTATCACACGGTCATCAAAGCCTAGGAAAATAAAATCACCATCAATTTCTAAAAAATCACCCGTACAGTTTTCGATGCCTTCAACTGTATAGTTCTTCTTTTTTTTCTTTAGAGAAACTGGATAAGTAAATTCTTTCCCAGACATAGTCTCAAGTGGTTTCAACGAAAATATAGAAATATTATCAACCAGTTCGATAGTTTTTATTCTCGCATAGAGTGATGTGAGCAAATGCGAACTAGATATAACTCTTAATAAACTCAGATAATAGTTCAATCTAGTCAAAACCTTAAACTTATATGGTTCATATTCAAACTTTATGGGTTCAGGATCTAAAACTGTAGCTTCAGGTTTAGTCGCTTTATCTTGATAGAATGAGGTAACAACACCATAAAGGTAACTAGTATTTTTCTCAGCTCTTTGTGCAGTCTTCTTCTCGAGAATTGAACTAACCATGTTACTTTTCGAAACGCCTTTGAATGTACCTTTAGATTCAACTTGCAAAAATTGATTACCATCACTTGCAATTTGGAAGTCTAATGTCTTAACAATGTTGGTTTCCGGTATTTTCACCCAGTCAGCATGAGTCAGGTTATGAGTTTTACTAATGACAGCTAAAGAAACTCCGATTCCAACTCCTTCAGATATTGATCGTGGAAATGCACTTTCATCTGCTTCTTGGTGTGCGCATAGAAATTCTGACTCTCTATCAATATAATCATTGAACATCCCCCAACGGCTATCGACTTTTAATTTTAAATCATTGAATGTCTTAAACCCTATACGAGACTCGCTTTGCTCACCAAATAAGAAGTAAACAAGAAAGTCAGCTCCGAGATAAAAATCTCCTTTAGTTAGGTTCTCTAAAGTATCACTCTTAGGATACTTTTTTAATAGCTGTCGGTGCTCTTCATCGTGAATATTTACTGTTACTTTCATATTTCCCTCTAAAAATATAACGCCCTGCTAAGGGGTGAGCAACGCAATACGAAAGCCGCCGCAAACCACCTTAATCACTAAAATCAACGCATAGTAAAAATGCCACGCGTTGCGAATCCCTCTTAAGCAGTTTGTTAGTCGCGA
>NZ_LNRB01000053.1:0-2228 GCF_001557945.1 Vibrio sp. CUB2
GCGAGCGGCTCAGCCGGTTACGAGCCATTTGTTGGGCTCTCCACGCCTGATAGGAGTACCTTTTAAAGTGTCTGTTGTATCGGGAATTGCGTTCAATTTCTCGATAGATAGTAGCTTTGTGACGACCAAGTTGTTTAGCTATTTTAGCGGTACTAATTCCTTGCTTTCTGAGAGCAGAAATCATATACCTTTCGTTCTCAGTTAGGTGCGTGTATTTCATGTTTTTTACTTCTTGGTGGGAGCAAACTTCATGATTATCGCATCTCACTGTTTTTATGTTCAGAGGTGTCGCACTTCGTACTTGAATCCAAGACACCTAACAAAGCGTTTAAGACAGATTCCCAACGCATGGCATTTTTCATTCCATCGTTGGGTTTTGTGTTTATGGTGGTATGGTTAAGTTTCGTGGTGGCGTTGCTCACTACTTAACGCGGCGTTATATTTCCGAGTCACATCACGAATAACCATGCTTGTCTGTAGCTTGAATTTGTTAGGGTCTTTGTTTTGTCAGTAACCCAACCAAAGGCTAAGTTATGGAAAAAATAGGCTATTGTGAAATTAAAGGTTTTAAGTTATCGAGGAAGAGTAAAAAGGCGGTTTCCGATATAAGAAGTATTATGAAACAAGGAAACCTGTTTACTAGTGCGGTATCAACAGTTCCATTGTTTCAGATTTTTGCAAGCCCGAGCGTGACGAGTAGTCCATTTGAAATGGGTATTACAATTACTGAATATGACTGGGAAATGTTCGGTCGAGCGATGACTTCTTCGACCAGAATTGTTAGAGGTGAGATTTTTAAAATCGCATATAGACAGGAAATCTTTACGAATGGTAATGAACAGAAATTTTGGAGGTGTGTGAGTGAAGCATCTAAGTAAATGGATCTTTATTTCAATGTTGATTGCCGGTTGTTCAAGTAATCCTGATAGTGTTCAAGCGTTAAAAGCATGGGATGACAAGTATGAAGAGTGCTTTATTTCAAATCAGACAAAGCGACATTTCCCGGATAATCCATGGTTTAACTCTTTGAGTCTTGAAGACAAAAAAATTGTTATAGGCTACTTATATAATTACAACTCTAGAAGTTGTATCTCACGTGAAGTGGAGACTCTGAGAAGTGCGTTACAGCGAGAAGGGAATGACTCGTTACTTCATATTTTTGAGGCAGACCTTTCCCCTTTGGAAAGTGTCTCACTAGATGCAATTAAGCATTTAGATCAACAGGAATTACGCAAACTACAATCTGAATACTCACAACCATTTAACTTGTCAGAGATTATAGAAAGCTTAAACCTATACAATTAAATTTGAAATATAACAATCTGTTTAAGAGTGATTCGCAACGCGTGGCATTTTTACTATGCGTTGCGTTTAGTGTTAAAGGTGGTATGCGGCGGCTTTGGTATTGCGTTGCTCACACCTTAACAGGGCGTTAGTTGCTATCAGCTACAAGGAAGTATGATGCACAAAAATAGAGTTGAAATTCGCCCCGCGAAAGAAGGTGAGTTGGAGCTAATATATAGCCTTATCGTTTCAAATGATGAGTGGACTAAATTCAATGGACCGTATTTTCCGTATTCTCATCCTTCACTTGAACAGTTCAAAAACGGTACATTTCAACGTTTAATCTCAGGTGTCGATCTTCAAGTTATCACTCTTGATAACAAACCTGTAGGTACGGTTAACAGCTACTGGGAGTGCGAAAGTACAAGGTGGCTTGAAGCTGGGGTTGTTATCTATGACACACAGTGTTGGGGTATGGGGATTGCAGCTCAAGCTATACCTCTATGGGTCACTCATCTTTTTAGTGCACATAATATTGAGCGTGTTGGAATGACGACATGGTCAGGAAATCCTAGAATGATGGCACTCGCATCAAAGCTTGGTTTCACGCAAGAAGCTGTGTTACGAAAAGTCCGTTACTATCAAGGCAAATATTACGACTCAGTTAAATATGGTGTGCTTAGGTCTGAGTGGGAAGTTCGCAACTAACAAAGCATTTAAGGCAGATTCGCAACGCGTGGCATTTTTGGTTTGGTCAGCTTTGGTGTTTACGGCACAATAGTTAGGTTCAGTGGTGGTGTTGCTCACTACTTAATGCGGCGTTAGCTCGATATATCAACACCTTATAGTCAAGGTTCTAGTAAGTAATTACTGATCCAGTAAATTGCAGTCTCTCGTGAAGTCATACGAAAAAAAGCTAAGTGGATTTGTGTCGTGACTTTTTA
>NZ_LNRB01000054.1:0-2143 GCF_001557945.1 Vibrio sp. CUB2
AGAGAAGTTAGAGTCTATTGAGAGATAAGAACCTAATTTCTGTGAAAGATGCTAGGGCACATACCAGGTGATACTTGTTAAATACGTAAAGTGTTCATGGTTACAAGTTTAAGAAAAAGCATAACGCTGCGTTAAGGTGTGAGTAACGCACATCTGAAACTGCTGCATAGCGCCTTAAACACTTTACTCAACGCAAATTAAAAGTGCCAAGCGTTACGAATCACTCTTAAACGCCTTGTTAGCATTGCTCTCACACCCATAACTTCACTTTGAAAGCTCTTGTCGTAAATCGCAACAAGTTCTTCAGCACAAGTGATGCTTCTCGAATCAGTAACTTTTAAGTAAGCAACCCGAGCAAGAACTACTGCAAACGTCGCTACAAAAAACAAACCGCCTAGTAGCGATAACGTAAGAATCCTATCTTTTGAATAGACGGCTAAGATTTGTGTGTATACCCAAATAGCAGAATATGCCGATGGCATTGCACAAAGCATATAGAAAAAGAAATTTCTGGGATACTTCGCTAACCTTTCAAAGTTTCTAGTCTTCGAGCTAGTGTATTTGGTTTTAAGAACGAACTGATCGTTTTTAGGTTCCACATAACAATCACTATAACGGTAAAGCTCAATGGCTTTACTTGGTTTATCCGATGAAAGTAAAAGTGAAATAACATCAAAGTCAGCTCGAATTTTGAAGACAGACTTAAACTGCTGTTCTACTACGAGCTTTCTTGCTTTATTAGCCTCTGAATCAAAACACTGATAAAAGAACTCTAAATTTTTAACTCTGAATTGGTTTCGATTCAGCACCCAATCATGAAAGAACTTTAAGAATGGTAATGCTCCTGCTAGAAAGCCTACCATTGCAGCCGAAGATATCTCCAAGTAACTCTCCTAAACTCACTTTTTCGAAAAAATGCTAACGCCCAATTAAGGTGTGAAGCACGCAATGACCACGCCTCTGCATGGCACTTCAACACCAAAAACCAACGCATACAAAAAATGCCACGCGTGCTGAATCACTCTTAAATTGCTTGTTAGCTACAAACTTAACGATTACAACATACTGAGATGTATTCCGCACTCTCTTATTGAAATAGAACATATATCAACCAAATATTATATCTTCTTTTTTGATGCAAAATTGTGCAGGAGGAACTATGCCAAACGTTACTGTTAATGATTTACCCTATCCGCTACCAAGAGATACCACCGGTCAACTTAAGACATTGGCAAAAATCACATCAATACCTAACAATCTCCTTGCCGGTGCTGGTGACGCGGAAGTAGAAGCGCTGTGCTACATGATTTTGTACCGCCATTTGAACACAAATCAGCGCTACAAAGCAATGAAGTCCATTCGCGCGGTTAAAAAGCGTGCATTAATGGGCAAAATTATTGAGAAAACCCTAGATACAACATTTGTAAACTCACAATGGGGCATCTGGTCATTATCTAATGCAGAGCTTGAAGCTGATATTAAATTACATACAGATATAAACCAACTAGCTTCAGGACTTGGTATTGGTGCATCCGCAGGAAGCATCAAAGAAATACTGCAAAAGATAAAAGAAAAGAGATCAATCAGCCAAAGAAACTGGGTAACGTTCATCATTTGGGGATGTGTCTACCTCAATGCAAAAGAGCTAGAAAAAGCCAACATTGAAAGAGAACATCGCACAACCGTAAGTACTTCGAGGTACTTCAAATGAAAAATCAACTCATTGGATTAGCAGCAATTATCGCAATTCTCCTAGCTATTATCTGGCGCTGGGAGAGTGCAAATGACAGCCTAAAAGATGTATTGTTTTACTCATTGCTTGCTTTCTTTTTATTACAAAATCTATGGTTTACATTCAAAAGCGGTAAAAGTTCAAAAGGAAGTGACTTGTAGCTAACGCCCTGTTAAGGTGTGAGCAACGCAATACCGAAGCCACCGCATACCACCTTAACCAATAAACCTAACGCATAGTAAAAATGCCACGCGTTGCGAATCACTCTTAAACAGTTTGTTATAACTCAAACCCAAATTGGCAGCTGATAGATCTTGCCATTTAGATCAACAACTACCGCTTCGACATAAACTTGATGGTTATCAGCACGATAAGCCGATATATAAAATTCTTCGAAGCATTCGATAGGAA
>NZ_LNRB01000055.1:0-1637 GCF_001557945.1 Vibrio sp. CUB2
ATGAAACCTCAACTTCCTTAGCTCGGCGGCTTATACAGGTGTAGTGCGGGCAAACAAGCGGGATGTTAGCCAGCTTAAATACAGAGTCTAGAAAACCTTGTAGCGCTCTCAATGGCATAGAGAAAATCCGTTTCACCATCAGTGCGGTAGTAATAGCTAAGTCGTTGAACCAGCGAGGTCTACCACGCTTGCCTTGTTTGTTTTGTTTCCACTCAGCTATCGTTTCCTCATCAATCCAAAAGGTCAGAGAACCACGGTTGATTAAAGCTTTGTTGTACTGCTTCCAGTTAGTTGTTTTATAACGAGGTTTAGGCATGAGGCTACGACGATTGATGGGTGTAGCCGATCAGATCGTAGCTTCTAGATTTAGTTCAATCGATTTAAGCAACAAAGTCTATTCCAAGATCTGCCAGCAACTTTTCAAGTTCCAATTTGTCTGCTTTGGATACAAACTGCCGGATTGGAGCTTCTTCTTTGCAGTGATGAGCACTACGATGCATAAATCGATCAAATAGATCATCAATTTGGGATGTAGTCGGAATGCTTCTTCCAGTACGAAGTATTTCATCATCCACTAATGCATCTATCTTTTCATAACTCACTGTTTTCTTTTTGTTCTCGTAATCTTTACTTTCGAACGTTGTTCCCAATGGATTAATAACACCGATGATCGGTTTCCCATAGCTATAAACCATAGAGACGAATGAGCTAACCCCTGACTCAATTGGCTCTACCTGCACCTCATCTTTCACATGCTGAAACCATTCTTTTTTTATCGTTGTGTCCCCATTTTTTTCTGAGATACTAAACTTACGCTCTGGATAGCATCTAATATGCTGCTCAACCAACTGATACTTAGTCTCTTTATCACAATCGTGCCACAAACGTTCACACACCATACTCACTTGTTGCTTTCCTTTTAATATCTTCCATAGGTCCCTACCATTTGGTTGATTAGGCGAACTTATGTTAATTTCACTCGTACTCGCATTGGAGGAACAATTCAATGATAAGGCCGGATTCATATTCAATATCCTTCTCTAGATTGGTGTTTTAAAATAAATGTTCCATTACGCTAATAATCGAGCACTCCAAGATTAAGTCACGAGAACATTTCGGAAGTATCCTGAAAAACTCTACCGCTATGCTTTGAGGCTCATTTTGAATGGGGGTTTTTTGATGGTTCTATAGTTCAAGATAGCGATGTTACGCATCGAGCTAGGGCGCTGTTAATTCGTTGATACTCTTATCATTCAGAGTCGTTATCTTATCCTTACGTTCCCCTCCTCTCGATTTTTACGTGGTTCAATACTCAGATCGTAGACGTCGCCACACACCGGCTTTGTTGCTTAATTCGGTTGGAAGACATGGCAGTCCAAAGTTGTTCAGTTATTAAGCAATATACTGAGTTTTTGGCATACCAAGCCCTGTAAGCTTGTTCAGTGCTTTGATCATAGCGTAGTAAGTCTCGCCAACCTGAGCATTGTAATTTCTTAGGCTTAATTTCCCTCCTAGCAGCTGTTTTACTCGGTACATTGCTGTCTCTGATAGTGAGCGCTTGTGATAGCCATACCGCTTTTTCCACTTCTCGTTGGAGCCGTAGAGCTTTTGACAACCTACTGCTAAATTGCGAGGGT
>NZ_LNRB01000056.1:0-1474 GCF_001557945.1 Vibrio sp. CUB2
TACCGCAGGGTGAGTGTTATGTGAGGGCTTTTCCTAAAGGACGCACGATGCATTTGCTTGCGGGGAACGTTCCTCTCTCCGGTGTGACCTCAATATTACGGGGCATACTGACGAGAAACCAATGTATTGTGAGAATGTCAGCATCGGATCCATTTACTGCCCACGCGCTAGCGATGAGCTTTATTGACGTCGATCCGAACCATCCTATTTCTCGTTCTATTTCCGTATTGTATTGGCCTCATACATCGGATACGACACTCGCTGAAGAATTACTGAGTCATATGGATGCAGTGGTTGCTTGGGGGGGGCGAGATGCCATTGATTGGGCGGTTAAGCACTCTCCTTCACACATCGATGTTTTGAAGTTTGGTCCAAAGAAGAGTTTTACCGTGTTAGACCATCCAGCCGATCTAGAAGAAGCCGCCTCGGGTGTTGCTCATGATATTTGCTTTTATGACCAAAATGCCTGCTTTTCGACTCAGAATATTTATTTTTCTGGAGATAAGTATGAAGAATTCAAATCAAAACTTGTTGAAAAACTGAATCTTTATCAAGAAGTTTTACCAAAATCAAAGCAAAGTTTTGATGATGAAGCTTTATTTTCTATGACTCGTCTTGAGTGTCAATTTTCTGGGTTGAAAGTTATATCAGAACCGGAAAATAACTGGATGATCATCGAGTCAGATCCCGGGGTTGAATATAACCATCCATTAAGTCGTTGCGTTTATGTCCACAAAATAAATAAGGTTGATGATGTTGTTCAATATATAGAGAAACATCAAACACAAACGATTTCTTTTTATCCATGGGAATCTTCCAAGAAATATCGAGATGCATTCGCCGCAAAAGGAGTAGAAAGAATCGTTGAATCTGGGATGAATAATATATTTAGAGCTGGTGGCGCACATGATGCAATGCGTCCACTTCAACGTTTAGTTCGATTTGTTTCTCATGAAAGACCATATAACTTCACCACTAAGGATGTATCTGTCGAAATAGAGCAAACCCGCTTTCTTGAAGAAGATAAATTCTTGGTTTTCGTCCCTTAAATAAGGAAATTTACAATGAATAATCAATGCAAGACTATTGCACACGTGTTGCGCGTGAACAATGGTCAGGAACTTCACGTCTGGGAAACGCCCCCAAAAGAAAATGTGCCTTCTAAAAATAGCACCATTTTAATTGCTTCTGGTTTTGCCAGAAGAATGGATCACTTTGCTGGGTTGGCCGAGTATCTATCTGAAAATGGTTTCCATGTGTTCCGTTATGACTCTCTTCATCATGTGGGGCTCAGCTCGGGTTCGATTGATGAATTCACCATGACGACGGGCAAAAATAGTTTGTGCACTGTTTATCACTGGCTGCAGACCAAGGGTACACAAAACATTGGCTTGATTGCGGCAAGTCTCTCAGCTCGTGTCGCCTATGAAGTTATCTCTGACTTTGAGCTGTCTTTTCTGATTACTGCGGTTGG
>NZ_LNRB01000057.1:0-1432 GCF_001557945.1 Vibrio sp. CUB2
TCTAATGCCGTTCACTTAAGGTGAGCGGCATTGTTTTTTCTAGGGTATCGGCTAGGTTTTTTCTTCACTACTCTAGGGAAGGATCTTTCCCGTCTTGGCTCTAATATTAAACTCTCGCTTATTGAGTAAAAGTTCTGGAGTTGCCTAGGTATTGCTCCTGGTGACGAATATGGAAGACCGACTAGCAAGCGCATAATATGGGCTAATGCACCGTTGAAGCTTAGTTGGTATGGCAGGTAATCTCCATTCAACGTATGACACATTTGAACCATTTGATACCTGACCAAGTTATACGTTAGCAAGATACCCCAGAGCTCTTGCTTCACTAACTCTGGAAGTCGACTTCTTAGTGTAAGTCGGTTGCCAAGCATATATTGTTTTTGTTCTCTGTATCCGAGCTCAATTTCCCAGCGGTATCCATAAAGACCAACTATGTCTGATTTTGGATAAAGCATCGGGTCGGTCATTGAGGTAAGAACATCATATGACTTGCCATTCTTGACCCTCGTGATTAGACGGACAACAACTTCACGTTCTAGCGTTGGCCATTTCTTGCGAGCTTGCGGGTTACTCTTCAGTTTAATGAGTTTATCTTGTCGACCAAGGGACTGAACGACTTCATAATTTAATCCCTTTTTCATTGGGATGAGCCAATGTCGATTTACACCTTTAGCGCTCCACTCTTGAAGTAACCCAAGAGAGTAAAAGCCTTTATCGAAAAGGGTTAGACTGTTGTCGGGAGTCGTTTCTATTAGTTGCTCGGCCAGCGTCATTTCATTCACGGTATAACAGTCGAAAGCACTGCCTGTGATTAGATGACTGCTTAGTTCCATCTGGCACACCATACGTAGCTGAGGGTACTGTGTTTCTTTACCATCACGATTGGTAGGCTTTGCAAAAGCCTCGGCGTTATCATCAGTATCCTCTGTTCGCCACAAAACCCCATCAACACCAAGCAGTGTGAGTCCGTTCCAGTTGGGTAGTCTTGCATGCTCAAACCAATGTCTTTGCGTACACTTAAAAAGAGCTTTAGCCGCGGATTCACCGAGATTTTTTCTACGCTGTGTTAATGCACTCGGGGCAACAAACGGTTTACCTGAACGGTCGACAATATCGAGCATATTAACGATATCAGCCATAGATTTGTCGTTATAAATAGCCATTCCGACCAACAGCCATGCCATCGATTCCAAAGTCAGTTTTCGCTTTCTAAGAGTGACTGTATCTGTCAGCTCATAGGCATCTTTGATTAGCTCAATCGGTAGGAGGTCTGCGAGAGTTTCGGCTTCATTCGGTTTGTAGTTATTTATGATATCGAGGGCTTGAGAAACGTGCATAAAAAAATCCGATAAACAGGGTCTATCGGATTTTTACACACTGGAGGGATCATTCAATTGATCTGCCGATTAATGTTTAACTGATCGGCATTAGA
>NZ_LNRB01000058.1:0-1429 GCF_001557945.1 Vibrio sp. CUB2
CTGTTTATCACTGGCTGCAGACCAAGGGTACACAAAACATTGGCTTGATTGCGGCAAGTCTCTCAGCTCGTGTCGCCTATGAAGTTATCTCTGACTTTGAGCTGTCTTTTCTGATTACTGCGGTTGGTGTGGTGAACTTGCGTGACACTCTAGAGAAAGCGCTTGGTTTTGATTACCTCAGTTTGCCTATCGATGAGCTACCAAACGATCTTGATTTTGAAGGCCATAAGCTTGGTTCTGAAGTGTTCGTTCGCGACTGCTTCGAGCACCATTGGGATACCTTAGATTCTACTCTCGACAAAGTAGCCAATACATCGGTTCCTTTAATTGCCTTTACCGCTAACAACGATGATTGGGTTAAGCAAGAAGAAGTCTATGACATGTTAGCGCATATCCGCAGTGGGCATTGCAAGCTCTACTCCTTGCTTGGTAGTTCTCATGACTTGGGTGAAAACTTGGTCGTGTTACGTAATTTCTACCAATCCGTCACCAAAGCCGCCATCGCATTGGATGGAGGCAGCTTAGAAATCGACGTCGACTTTATCGAGCCTGATTTTGAACAACTCACCATCGCGACTGTGAATGAACGTCGCTTGAAAGCGGAAATTGAAAGCCGTACGCCAGAAATGGCTGAGGTCTTATCGTAATACCAACAAATAAGGAAATGTTATGAAATTTGGAAACTTCCTTCTCACTTATCAGCCACCTGAGCTATCTCAGACCGAAGTGATGAAGCGATTGGTTAATTTGGGCAAAGCGTCTGAAGGTTGTGGTTTCGACACTGTTTGGTTACTAGAGCACCACTTCACTGAATTTGGGTTGTTAGGCAATCCTTATGTGGCCGCGGCACACCTATTAGGTGCGACAGAAACGCTCAATGTTGGCACAGCGGCCATCGTATTGCCGACTGCTCACCCGGTTCGACAAGCGGAAGACGTAAACCTATTGGATCAAATGTCAAAAGGACGATTCCGTTTTGGCATTTGTCGCGGTTTGTACGACAAAGATTTCCGAGTCTTTGGTACAGACATGGATAACAGCCGGGCCTTAATGGACTGTTGGTATGACTTGATGAAAGAAGGCTTCAATGAAGGCTATATTGCGGCGGATAACGAACATATTAAGTTCCCGAAAATCCAACTGAATCCATCGGCTTACACACAAGGTGGCGCTCCTGTTTATGTCGTCGCGGAGTCAGCGTCAACGACAGAATGGGCTGCAGAGCGTGGCCTACCAATGATTCTAAGCTGGATCATCAACACTCACGAGAAGAAAGCGCAGCTTGATCTTTACAATGAAGTTGCGACTGAACATGGCTACGATGTGACTAAGATTGACCACTGTTTGTCTTACATCACCTCCGTCGATCATGACTCAAATAAAGCCAAAGATATTTGCCGCAACTTCTTGGGTCATTGGTACGACTCAT
>NZ_LNRB01000059.1:0-1429 GCF_001557945.1 Vibrio sp. CUB2
CTGTTTATCACTGGCTGCAGACCAAGGGTACACAAAACATTGGCTTGATTGCGGCAAGTCTCTCAGCTCGTGTCGCCTATGAAGTTATCTCTGACTTTGAGCTGTCTTTTCTGATTACTGCGGTTGGCGTGGTTAACTTGCGTGACACACTAGAAAAAGCGCTTGGTTTTGATTACCTCAGTTTGCCTATCGAAGAGCTACCAAACGATCTTGATTTTGAAGGCCATAAGCTTGGTTCTGAAGTGTTCGTTCGCGACTGCTTCGAGCATCACTGGGATACCTTAGATTCTACTCTCGACAAAGTAGCCAATACCTCGGTTCCTTTAATCGCCTTTACCGCTAACAACGATGATTGGGTTAAGCAAGAAGAAGTCTATGACATGTTAACGCATATCCGCAGTGGGCATTGCAAGCTCTACTCCTTGCTTGGTAGCTCTCATGACTTGGGTGAAAACTTGGTCGTGTTACGTAATTTCTACCAATCCGTCACCAAAGCCGCCATCGCAATGGATGGAGGCAGCTTAGAAATCGACGTCGACTTTATCGAGCCTGATTTTGAACAACTCACCATCGCGACTGTGAATGAACGTCGCTTGAAAGCGGAAATTGAAAGCCGCACGCCAGAAATGGCATAGGTCTCATCGTAATACCAAAAAATAAGGAAATGTTATGAAATTTGGAAACTTCCTTCTCACGTATCAGCCACCTGAGCTATCTCAGACCGAAGTGATGAAGCGATTGGTTAATCTGGGCAAAGCGTCTGAAGGTTGTGGCTTCGACACAGTTTGGTTGCTAGAGCACCACTTCACTGAATTTGGGTTGTTAGGGAATCCTTATGTTGCTGCCGCACACCTATTAGGTGCGACAGAAACGCTCAACGTTGGCACTGCAGCTATCGTATTGCCGACTGCCCATCCGGTTCGACAAGCAGAAGACGTAAACCTACTGGATCAAATGTCGAAAGGACGATTCCGTTTTGGTATTTGTCGCGGTTTGTACGACAAAGATTTCCGTGTCTTTGGTACAGACATGGATAACAGCCGAGCCTTAATGGACTGTTGGTATGACTTGATGAAAGAAGGCTTCAATGAAGGCTATATCGCGGCGGATAACGAACATATTAAGTTCCCGAAAATCCAACTGAATCCATCGGCTTACACACAAGGTGGCGCGCCTGTTTATGTCGTCGCGGAGTCAGCATCAACGACAGAATGGGCTGCAGAGCGTGGCCTACCAATGATTCTAAGCTGGATCATCAACACTCACGAGAAGAAAGCGCAGCTTGATCTTTACAATGAAGTCGCGACTGAACATGGCTACGATGTGACTAAGATTGACCACTGTTTGTCTTACATCACCTCCGTCGATCATGACTCAAATAAAGCCAAAGATATTTGCCGCAACTTCTTGGGTCATTGGTACGACTCAT